>NZ_BAABFB010000073.1:0-742 GCF_039540555.1 Rhodococcus olei
CGGACTCGCCCTGACGGTCGCGGCCCGGCCGGACACGAGGGCGGCGCTCGGGGTGGATCCGGCCGCGGCCGGTGCGCCGTGCCACGCCACGTTCGCCGACGCATTCACCGCCGCCCGGCCACGCACACGCCGACAGGGCCCCGACCTGGCGGCCTCGTCGGCCGGATGAAGCGCCGACCCTGCTGGAGTCCGACCGGGGTTACCCCGGCAGGGACCGAGTCTGTAGGCGGCCGGCATCGGGCGGAATCATTTGGTCGGATGCCCCCGGTCCGGGATCCCTGGAACACTGCAAGGACGCGACTACCGGACCCTCACGGCGGGGGAGTCGGTCGAATTCGACATCGGTGACGGGATCAAGGGCCCGCGGGGCGGTGAAACATGCAGCGGCTCTGACCCGGCCCGCTTGCTCCGATCCGAGTAGGCGCCGGCGGGTCCGGCGGACCGCCTCGACCATGACCCTCGGGTATGTCGATACCGAGGGGACCCGCCGGCAGTTCCAGCAGAGCCGGAACCGGTCGACGACGGACCACGTTCGGTGCGGGCCTCGAGCACAGGTTCTCATCCATACGGTTGACTCGGTCGATCGCGTTCCGGGTCATGACGTCAGCCGCACGGGGGTGCGCCGCCCCGCAGAAGCTCGCCTCGAGCATGCAGCCCGGGCATCGGCTCCGCCCCCGGTTGTCGCCTGCGTGAGGTTATCCGGTGCTGCTCGCGCAGATGGCCTCGACGAACCGCCCGACCG
>NZ_BAABFB010000074.1:0-1715 GCF_039540555.1 Rhodococcus olei
CGACCCCGGCACCGGCCGCCACCGCAAAACCGGCCGCCACCGCGAACGCGCTGACACCACCGACCATCCGGCGAATGTTGTTGTCGGACATTGCTCTTCCTTTCGAGTGCCGCCCGGAGGCGGCAGGATGGGCGAATCGGGCGCGAGTCAGGACCCGAAGATGGAGGACAGGGAACCGGTGCCGCTGTCACCCGGATCGACCGGGCCGGTGCCCGACTCGGTGACGGTGACCGTGACGGCCGTCGAGGTGGAGCCGAGGCTGCCCTGCGCGCCGCTGTAAACGGCGGTGATCTGCCGGCCACCGGCCTGCGCGAAGGCGTGGGAGAGCGTGGCCTTGCCGCCGGTCACCTGGACCGGGCCACCGATCGGGGTGGTGCCGTCGAAGAACTGCACCGTGCCGCCGGCCGGGGCCGGGGACACCGTCGCCGTCAACTCCACCGCGGAGCCCTTGGCGGCCGTCGCGGGCGCGGTGACCACGGTGGTCGTCGCGACGTCCGACGGGTTCGGGTCGGTGACGGTGACCGACCCGTCCTGGGCCACCGAGGCGGAGAATCCGGTGCCGCCGCTGTAGCGCGCCTTGACCGCCTTGACGCCGGCGGTGGCGAAGGTCTGCGGGAGGTCCGCGACGCCGTTCACGACGTTCACCGGCGCGAGGACCTGGCCGTCGACGGTGAACTCGACCGTGCCCACCGAGCCGATCGGGGCGTTGTCCGGTCCGGTGACCGTCGCATACAGGTGCACCGCCTGACCGGTCTTCGCGGAACCGGGGACGTTCAACGTGGTCGTGGTCGCCTTGTCGGTCGGGACCACCGCGGACACGGTCAGGGTGCGGGCGTCGGACACCGAGGCGATGAAGCCGGCCGCGCCGGAGTACACCGCGGTGAGCTGATGGCTGCCGAGGCCGAGGGCCCGGCTGATCGACGCCGATCCGTTGGCGGCAACCGGTTCGGGCGCACCGAGGTTGGTGTCGCCGTCCTTGAACTGGATCGTGCCCCCGTTCGGGGTCGGGGCGACCTGCGCGGTCAGCGTGACGGCCTGGCCCTCGGACGCGGTCGCCGGGGCGGTCAGGGTGGTCGTCGTGGCCTGGTCCGGAGCCGCCACGGTCACCGTGAACGCCGCGGACGTCGACCCGGTGAACCCGGCCGCGCCGGTGTAGACCGCGGTGACCTGGTGCGTGCCGGCGTTCAGTGACGGCACGGTGACCGATGCCTTGCCGTCCGGTCCCACGGTCGCCGCGGATCCGAGCGCGGTGTCGCCGTCCTTGAACTGGATCGTGCCGCCGGCCGGGGTCGGGGCGACCTGCGCGGTCAGGGTCACGGACTGACCCTCGGTGACGGTCGCGGGCCCGGACACCGTCGTCGTGGTGGCCTGGTCCGGCACCGAGACGGTGACGTTCTGCGCGGCCGAGGTCGAACCGTCGGTCTTGGCGTTGCCGAGGTACTTCGCGGTCAGCGCGTGCGCGCCACCCGCGGTCGGCGTCCACGAGTAGGTCGCGGCACCGGCCGCGAGCGTGCCCGTCCCGATCTTCGTGGCGCCGTCGTAGAACTCGACGGTGTCACCGTCCGCTCCGCCCGTGACGGTGGCCGACAGCGTGGTCGCCTGGCCGGACTGCGCAGACGCCACGGCGGCGAGGGTGGCCGTCGAGGCGTTCTTGCGGACCGTCGCGGTCGGACCCTTGTTCTGGTACGTACCGTCGCCGAGCGAGCCACCGTAAT